>NZ_RZTJ01000029.1:0-44742 GCF_003997065.1 Mesorhizobium sp. M6A.T.Ce.TU.016.01.1.1
CGACGGCGGTCGCGCCATCGCCGACATCTGCCGAAATCCGAAATCCCCATAGCCATCGCCTGTGGCCCGCGGGTTCCTTCCTCGGGGACTTTCGTACGCCTGCCGGCGCCCGAAACTCTTCACGAAAACGGAACGTCCGCTGTCAGGGCGCTGCACCACGGCGGCGACGAGCCCGACACGATGTCGCAGGCGATCGACGGGGCAAGGCCGTAACCTGACTCTATGCTCTCTTCACGATTCTCGGTTTAGTCCGTCGGCGGGGTTGAGCAGCGCCCTCAAGGGCCAAGGCCAACCGCTTCTCGTCTTCGATGGCGCGATCGACTGCCTCAATTTCCTCTTGGAGCGCCTTCAACTCGGCTCCGTAGCTGGAGCCGTCGCTGTCCCCGATCTGAAAGCCACTTGCCCGCATTGCGTCGCGAGTATGGTGCACGTTACGGACACCTTCGCGTCGAGTCGTGACCAGGATTTCCCTGAACTCTCCAAGACGTTCAACGTGATTGCGAGTCATTGCGTTCTCCTATTTCGTCATCGTCGCCGTCAGAACGGCTAAAACTTACGGAGATACTCTCGACAAAGCATGAGTGCGGAAGCTCAAATTTGAACGTCTTGCAAGATGCTAGACTAGACTCTTCGGCCGAGCGCGTCTGCTGCTCGGCGCGCTTGCTGGTCCATCCAGCTGACGATTCTGGCTCGCGAGGGTCCGTTTTGAGCGCACAGCTACGCTGGTCTCAATGTCCAATAAGCGGCGCAAAGCTGGACTGCAGCCTTGCAACGGAAGCGGCCGCTCGGCGACAGCAATTTGACGGGTCAGACGGACGACGACACCGTTGAACGACACTAACAGAATATTTGCTCAGCCGCGACGTCAGGCACCTTTGGTGATGTCCCAGTCGGTTCGGAGAATCCTGGCGTGGTCTTCGATGAAGTCCGCGATCTGGTCGGCGCCGTTGGTCCAGATGATAGAACTGCAGCGCGCTGCCATGCTGTCGCGCTCGGTAGGGTCGAGCAGCCGCTCAACGAAGCTATCAACATGTGGGAGGCCATGGTCGCGCCGCATCAGTAGGCCAAAACCGCCGAGCTCGGCCCAGCGTGCACGGTTGAGCTGCAGGTCCATCTCGTCGGCCTCGTTGGGCACAAACAAAGTCGGGACTGCGCCAAGGATATTCTCATGGAAAGTGTTATAGCCAGGCGCGACGACCGCGGCGTCGAATGCGCGACTATAGCGGAAACTCGGGAACAGCTCGACGATCCGATGCCTCGGACCGACCGGCTCGTCGGGTGCGAGATCGGCGCGGATCGGCGAGCGGATATCTAGCACCAGCGTATCCGGACGGTCGAGCAGAGCTTTAAGAACGCCGTTGCGGACGCCGCGCATGTCGAAATTGCTGCCTGAGCCGAGTTGCAGGGCGACGACAGTCATGCCTTCCGGCAGGTCGAGGAATAGGCGCGCAGCAGTGCGCTCCAGGCGCTCGTTGGGTTCCAGATACAGGACCGGCGGGACCAAAAAGACCTTGTCGCGCATCTCCTTGGTCGGGCCGTGATCGAACTCGTCCGCCAACTCTCCTGGCTCTATCACGGCGTCAAAAGCGTTCGCCATCTCCAGGAACCCTCGGTGCGATTCCCTCCACATCGGCCTGCGCACCCAGACCGAAAAAAGGTTGGGGTCCATGGCAAGCGCTGCGGCGACACCGTCGAACACGGCTGTCGCGTCATAGGCAAATACGGCGGGGCGCAGATGACTGATTAGGTCGAATAATTCCTCGGCAAGCACGTCGTTCCAGTCCTCGGGCGCGGCATCGATGCCGCGGTGATAGGTTAGGAAGTGGGCGTGATAACCCTCATTGGCTGCAATTCTCATGGCGTAGGACATCGTCGCAAAGACGGGCTTCAGCCCCTCCGGCAACCGCTGAGCGACAGCCATCTGCTGTGCAAGATGCCCCATTCCGATGCCGTTGGTGGATGCAAACAGCACGTGACGTATCGGCAATGGCTGGATCATCGACGCTCGCTCGACTGCCGAATCTCGTGGCCTGGCAATGCCGAACAACCTCTCAAGGCGTTGCTGGAAGAGGTCGGCTGAATGGTGCCGAGAAACGAAATCCTTGGCCAAGGCCGATTGCTGAGCGTAGGCCTCTACGTCGTTGATGAATTTGTCGATGACCCGCTCAACATCTCTCGGCGCCGCATAGACTGCTGCGTCACCGAATAATGGCTGGAAGTGTATGGGGAGAATCGTGACGAGCCCTACCGCGAGCGCTTCGAGGATGGTGCGGCCAAAAGCCTCCGACCAGGAATCGCTATGATAATAGACATAGAAATCGAGCCCTTGGAGAAACTCGGGGATGCCGGTCCATGCAAAGGGTAGTATTTCCCAGTTGGCCGGCAGCTGGCCATAAAGTTCTTCGAGGAAGGAATCGCCGCCCACGATCCTAATGGTGTAGCGTGATTGATCTGCAGGGTAGATGCGCAGCGCATCGGCGACGCTGCTTGGCCATTTCAATTTGTCCGGACGGGCATGGCGGCCAATGACCACTGGATTATGCGGTGGGCCGTTTGCCCTGCGAGGCCAGTCGTCGAGATCGATCAGATTGGTCCAATCTTCCGACAAGAGTTCGGCGCCCGTAGGCAAACGACGGGGCAAAGCATCGCGAACGATGGCGCTGACGGGGGCGAGCAAAACATTGACGCCAAACGCCCAACGACAATTATTGATGATGCGCGCTAGGTCATACTGCAGCTTCCCTAGCCGGTCGACCATAGGATGATGGAGAACCATGACCAGGTGTTTGGCCCGGATGCTGATCCGCCTGGTGACGCAGTTGGACATTATCGTCGGGTGGTGGAGTAGGACAAGATCGGCCTCGACCTTCGTTTCCGGGTCGATCCGTTCTGTAGCGCCGTCATCGAGCAGCGCCCGCAAGTCGGGATGCATCGGGTAGGGATGATCCAGCAATGGTCCCTTCACTGCCAGCAAGCCGGTCTTGAGACCCGCGCGGGCGGCCGCTTGGATTTCCACCGCGAGCGCCGTGGACGTGCCGCCTTCGAAGCGGACATCGGCGATGAATAGAATGTTCAGCTTCATGACTTGAGAGTATCCGGCGCCTTGCGGACGGTTGTCGCTGGCGCCGCTTCCAGGAAAGTGTCGATTGTCGTGCCGTAAGCCAGGACACGGCGGGGGCGCCATTTTGCAAGAATGAGCCCCCAGCGCCCCCGCAAATAAGCCTGCCAGGGCATGTCGGTTGCATGCAGCCGCTGTTCTATTAAAGGGGGCAGATACTCGAAAATTACGCCATGACGGCGGAACATCGTGAAGTCCGAATTGTTGGTCAGATAAACGAGCCTATCGTTCTTTCTCGGAAGCCTGCGCTTGGTGGTGACGATGATTTCTTCGAGAAGATCTGGATTTACATCAAAGGTTGTTATAATAATAGTCGAGATTTGTTCTTTAGATTTGTATATATAAATATTACCTGGGTTTTCAACTTCCGGCTTTTGCTTACCTCTTCGAAGGAAAAATTCTGTGAGTTTTCTCATTGATTGGCGCTCATTTTGAAGATGCTTAGCCTACCAATGACGATTTATGCGTGTCAAACGTTCAAGCTATGCGGCGCGCCGTGTCTAACGTTCGCTGTCTCGAACCAGTCTAGCAGCATATGCAACGGGGCGAAAAGCCCTCGCAACGGCGGCACACTCCAGTTACATGCCTTCGCCAATCTCCGTCGGCGGCTTCGTCAATTTGCAAGGCCGGCGCATTCGCCCGCGTGGCCTTGACTGTAGGGCAGTTCGCGTATTTCTTGTTCTGGCGTGCCGTTGGAACTTCCTGATGCTGGGCAGCGGCCGTTCTACTTCGGCCAAGTCTTGAGGAGCGACGCAGATGGCAAGATCGCTACTGTCACGGATTGCTTCGGCTGCCGCTCTGGTTTCCACTTCAGTCATGCTAAACGGCTGCGGGACGATTGCAGGGAGGCCCATTATCTGCGTCTTCGTCTCGGACGGACGGTGCGCTAAGGTCACCAAGGCGAATGCGCCTCGACGCGACCAATCAGCGTCGGAGCGCCGCAATTCTCAATATTGATCAACCGCCTTTTTCCGGCGGCGTTGCCGGGTGCCGTTATAAATGTTGGGTTTTTGGCTTCTGACAATCGGTAGTGACGCAAGAATTTCGAATTTCGTGTAATATTGGTCAGATGTTACGGTCCATTCTGTTTGATAAATAGTTCAACTTCTGTGTCTATTTTTTCTCGCGTTGCGCGGTTTATTTTCTCGGCAATTTCTACCTTTGCCTGCTCCCCCTGATCGGCCCGTAGCCTCGCGGCGAGCGAGGCGTTGAAATAAGCTCGTTGCAGGTTGGGCTTGCCCCCGGTGAATAAACCGTCGCGATGCCCCCACGCGAGACGGACATAGGCGTACTCATTTCCCCTGTTTGCGGAAAGCTCGAGGAGGGTCATGGCGCGGCGGGGATCGGCAGCCAGCTTACGGTCGCCCTTCAAATATAGCTGTGCCATAAAATAGGGCGCGTACCTGTTGCCCATTTCGGTTGCGCGCTGCAACAGGCCGAGCCCTCGTGGCACGTCCTTTTTCACGCCTTCCCCCGCGACATAAGACTGTCCCAGATTCGCCATCGCATCGATCTGGCCGGTGTCGGCTGCTGCTGCATACAACGAGGCTGCCTGGACGAAGTCTTGCTTGACGCCGGTGCCGAGGCGGTATGCGTCGCCGAGCGCGGTGATCGCATTCGCCCAGCCGCTTGACGCAGCCAAGCGATACCAAAGAATGCCTTCCTCCGGCAGCTTGGGCACGCCCTGGCCGGCAATATAGGCTGAGCCGATGTCGGTCCTGGCTCTGAGATTGCCAAGCGCAGCGGCCCGAACGTAAAAGTCGAACGCACGACCGTAGTCGATCTCGCGCCCCATTCCGACACGTGCCATATAGCCCATGTTTATGAGCGCAGCACTGTATTGCTGCTTGCCGGCAAGCTCATAGTAGTGTTCAGCCCAATCGTAGCGCCTGGCAATTTCCAGAACACGCCCGAATTGAAACTGCAGGCGCGGGTTGTTGATGTCCGCTGCAAGGTCGAAGCCGCATGCCCTGAGCGCATCGCGAACGTTGACCAGCCCATTGGTGACGCCAGGGACAGAACGCTGTGGGTCGTTGGGATCTGCCGCATAGAGGTCACAATTCGTCACGAGCGCCTTCATGCCCTTTTGAGTGTCGGGCAAAACCGATGGCCATACGCGAAACGTTTCACTGACGGCGCGTTCTCCTGCCTGTTGGAAAACAAACTCGGCGCTAGCCGCCTGGCTCTCACCGACGACCAAAATCTCGTCCTCGATTGAAGCGGATCTCAGAGGGCCGCGGACGAAGGCGCCGCGCTGGGAAAGCGACGCCAGTTGTACCTTGCTCTTCTCCGTTGCCTCTGCGGCAAAGCGGCTCTGCGGAAAGACTTTTGCGAAACGGCTAAAATCGTCCGGGTTGGGGCTATCCTTGATGAAGGCCCACAATACCGCGTCGATGGTCAGGCCGCCGCTTGTCTCAACCGGCGCCTGCCCCCCGCTGACCGCTGCGCTACTGTGCTTGAACACAAATTTCGTTTCAATCGAACCGGTGATCCAGGGTATCTGAAACCCACCTGTTGCCTGGCGGACGTCGCCTCGCACCGTCCTGAACGTGTCGTAGACATCGAGGTCCGGCGTTTGCAAAGCGTTGGCGAGGGCGGAGGAATATGGGCTGTTTATGCCTGTGCCATCATAGGCGACTTCTCCAGCACTTGTCGCGAAGGCAACAAGCACCTGGCCGCTTCCCGATTCTGTGTATGCCAGTCCCTCGTCCAGTCCCTTGTTCTTCGCGGCAGGGTTACTTCGGCAGGCATCGAGGATGAAGAGCTTCACCCCAACCGGGTCGTCCTTGACGATATCGATGAGATCGTTGAGCCGCATCGCATCGGCAACGATTTTCTTTGCGGAGGACGTGGCGATGTCGACCGGCAGCAGCAGGTTCTGACGATCGAACTGCAGTGCATGGCCGGCATAGTAGAATATCGCCATATCTGCACCCACGAGATGCGCTGCAATTGCGTCCTTCAAGTCCTTGGTGGCAGCTTTTTTGACATCGTAGAAAAGCAGCACATTGAAGCCGAGCTCGGTCAAGGTATTGGCAATAAGCTTGGCATCGTTGCGGGGATTTGTAAGGGGAGCGAAGGCGTAGTCACCGTTACCGACGACAACGGCCGCGCGTCTCTCGGCGTGGGCCTCAGCGAGCCAAAGCAGGCTGAACGCGGCCATGAACGCGAACAGGAAGCCTCGCCTCAAATGATTGGAAAGCACCGTCGCAACCTGCCTTCTCAGCGTTTTTCCAAGGGGAAAAATCCGCCCAATCATAGCCCGAACAATGGCAAATTCCAACGGACCTCGTTTTTGCTCTAGATCACTGCTTCGGGGCGCGCTTGGTTCGGTCGATAACGAAAGGTGCGCTTCTGCAATAGGGGCAACTACGATGTCCGCGGCTCGCGCTGGCTACGTCTGCTATCGGGCGATAGCAAGATTGATTCAACGGCCGATGTGAGGCGCAAAGCGGACCTAACATAGCAGCGCCCGTTGTGCGTGCCATTGCGCCGGTACCGGTTGAAGTAGATCAGCGGTGGTCATCGTGGCTGGTTGGTGCCCGTCGAGGACCGTCTCGACGATTGCCGGAGAAAGCAGCGTCAGTTGCAAGAGACGATTGACATATGAGGCGCTGATTTTCTCTACCTTGGCGATATCCTCCGCGCTCGCGTAGGCGCCCTGCTTCAGCATCTGCTGCCAGCGATAGGCGCGTGCGATCGCCTTGACGAGTGTATTGTCGACGCGTGGCCGAGCAGAGGCCCAACGCTCCTGGCCGACCGGCGCGACGATCAGCTTGCGCCCTCCCCGCTTGCGAAGCGTCAGCGGAACTTGGACGGTGATGATGTTGGTGTCGCTGCCGGTGTCGCTGTTGGTTATCATGTTGCGCTCGGGACATTTTGACGTTGAGCGAGATCGGCCGCAAGACCGACCAATCCCTCGGTGCGCAGGCGGATGGAAAGGCTGTCCATTGTCACGTCCACGCGTTCGACCAGCAACCGGACGATGCGTGCCTGCTCGGCGGGGAAGAGTTCATTCCAGAGCGGATCGAGTCCGAGCAGCGCCGCCCTCACCTCGTCTTCACTGATCTCGGCATCGTGTTCGCGCCCTGCTTTCCAGGTGGCGATGATGATCTCGGGAGCACGGAGGAGGACGCGCAACTGATCAATGACGGCTGCCTCGACCTCGGCCGCTGGCAGGCGCCCAACTGGGCATGCGCCAGTACCGTGCTTTAGCACCGATTGGCTAACATAGTAGCGGTAGAGCTTGCCTGCCTTGCGCGTATGGGTTGGCGACATCGCACATCCCGTCGGCCCAAATAGAAGACCCTTCAGCAGCGCCGGTGTCTGCGCGCGAGTGTTGGCTGCGCGTTTCCTCGATCCATCTGACAGGATAGCCTGCACCTTGGCCCAGAGGCCGCGGCTGATGATGGCCTGGTGTTCACCAGCATAGGAGGCACCCTTGTGCACGGCTTCGCCGACATAGACAGGGTTGTTGAGCAGCTTGTAGATTACGCCCTTGTCCAATGGACGGCCGCGACGGGTTAAAATCCCTTCGGCCGTCAAAATCCTGGAAAGGGTTGTTGCCGAGCCGGTCGAGATAAACCGCTCGAACACCATGCGGACATTTGCCGCCTCAGCCTCGTTGACGACCAGCTTGCGGTCCTTGATGTCGTAGCCGAGCGGCGCCCAGCCGCCCATCCACATGCCACGCTTTCGCGATGCGGCGAACTTGTCACGAATGCGCTCGCCAATCACCTCGCGTTCGAACTGCGCGAAGGAGAGGAGGATGTTGAGCGTAAACCTACCCATTGAGGTGGTGGTGTTAAAGCTCTGGGTCACCGAGACGAAGGTGACGTCGTTGGCATCAAAGGCTTCGACCAGCCGCGAGAAGTCCATGAGCGAGCGTGACAGGCGGTCGATCTTATAGACCACGACCACGTCGACCAGGCCCACGTCCATGTCGGTCAGCAGGCGCTTCAAGGCAGGGCGTTCCAGCGTCGCACCAGAGATCCCGCCATCATCGTAGTGATCGGGCACCAGAACCCAACCAAGGGCCTTCTGGCTGGCCACAAAGGCCTCACAGGCCTCGCGCTGCGCATCGAGCGAGTTGAACTCCATGTCGAGCCCCTCCTCGCTGGACTTGCGGGTGTAGACCGCGCAGCGCACCTTGCGGACGATGGTCTTCGGGCCCGCCATGTTCATGACCGACCCCTCGCCTTGCTGCAATGGTTCTTCAGGCCGAAAAACAGCCAGCCGTTCCAGCGCGTGCCGGTGATCGCGCGCGCGACTGAGGACAGCGACTGGTAAGGCCTGCCTTGCCATTCGTAGCCATCAGCAAGGACCGTCACGGTCTGCTCTACGCCCTGCCATTCACGCAGCAGTTGGGTGCCGGCAATTGGACGATCCTCACCGCGGCGGCGTCGCACCGCTACTTCGCCAGGCCGAGGCAGACGCCGCACTGGTTCTGTTTCGAGCACCGCGCCGAAGGGGAGCGGTTTCTGTAGGCAGCAATCAATCAGAATGTCCGCCTACGTCACCGTTTCGCGGCATCGGAATCCCGCTCCTCGCGTCTGAGGAATTCACTGGTGACGGTGCCGAGTTTGCTTTCCAGCCATTCAGCCATCGCCTCTTCCTCGCGCAGGTTTGCCTTGCACGCGCTTTGGGTCTCGGAATCGCCGACCTCGCCGGCTGCGGCGATGAGCATTTTGTAGCTTGCGATCTCCATATGCTCGAATGTGTAGCTGGCCAGCGATCCTTTCATCACCTCGTCGCCTGCGAACAGGCCGCTGATGCTCTGTCCCATGGCGATTAGCTTACCGCCGGCGTCTTTAAGCGTTGATGATCCTTCCCCCATGCGATCGAGGCATTGTTCGAGACGTTTTGCCTGTTGCCTCGTTTCTTCGAGGTGCAGCGTCATCCGGTCGCGTAGCTCGGGATAGTTTTCGAGACGTTCGATTTGGCCGCTCAACATCGTCTCGGCCTGTTCTTCCATGGCGTGAGCGTCGCGAAGCCACTGCGTCAGACGTTCCTTGGAGTCGGTCATGTCTGTCTCCGTTGGTCAGCATAATTTTACTGCCATCGCAACGCCGCCACAGACCGTTAGTTCCGATCGCTCGATAGCTTGGTCCCCAACCGGGAACAAACACTCAACGACCGGCGTTTCTTGCACGAGGACCGGACTGCCGCTCTCCTCGGTCTGGGTGTGAAAGCCCGCTTTCTTTTGCACGTGCAGCGGGGGGCTCGAAGGCTTTCAAATGCCGCGCCCGCGTTTCAATCGCACCTGCCTCAGCCCTCACGATCTGGCTGTTTGTGAACGCGTCTTTGATCAGGTTTGCGCAGATGAATAAATCGACCTTTTTAGCCGGGATGTGGAAGTCTTAGCTGTGACGATTGTCGCGGTTTTCCGAAACATTAGTAACCGATGAGTGCAATTTGCTGGAGGCAGTCCGGTTGGGTTCGTGACGCGGCATTGGCCAAACATCGATAATGAAGGCCAACCAAGCGGCTGGCTTGTTTGCGACGACGGCTCGATGGAGTCGGCGGACTTCATCCACTTTGATGACGCTACGCTTTGAAAGCCAGGGCGTCTCACCTCTTCTTGGTGGCTGCCGATGCGTTCTGCCCAGCCTTCCCACTTGCTTTGGCATCCTTGGAATGCGCCGCCAAAGCGGGCCCGGCGCCGGTGTCTTTCTGCATGTTTCCGCTGCTCGATTTCGCAGGGTTTGCTGTTTTGAAACTCTTGAGCAGTTTGCTGAAGAAACCCATGGTCGCCTCCATTAAAGCACCGGTAGGCAGAAATGCCCCGCTACCTCCTTGGTTCCGCGGAATCTGATACTGTCGCATTCGACTTGGCCGAATTGCTGTTGATGCCCAGTGCAGCTTCTCAGAGGGACCATCGACACTGCGCAGAGCAAGGCAGAGTCTCACCAGCGAAGGGACTAGCGAAGGCTGGATGGCGCAGCGCCTTTGCACTGGGCGCGATTTCGCGCAACGCTCAAAGCGGGCTATGAAGAGAGTGAGAATTCCCCGCTACCTTTCGGGCAGCGGGGTTCCTCGATCAGAGGCGGTTGAGGTCACGAGCCCGATCCCGCTCGATCTCGTCGGGAGTATAGTCTTCCGCCTCGGCGTCAAATCCTGTCCAACCGCCGGCCTCGTAGTCTCTGCGACGTTCGGCTAAGTCGACCGATCTGGATTGATTGAGGATCGCTCGGCACGCGGCAGCAACCCGATTACAAAGATGATTATCTGAAGTGGGCTGGTCGTCCCTGTTAGGCGACTCGTGAAAGGACTTGCTGATCCAGGTCGCACCTAGCCAGTCCGAAACGCCAGCGATGGTTCGTTGCCTCACGTCTGCTCTGGTAGAACAAAGTCAGTTTCCCGCCCTCGATCATCACCGTCGAATGGCCGTTTTCCCCAGGCTCACCAGGATCAAGCACAGGGCCGACCGACACGTAGGGACCCTGGACGTCGTCGGCGATGGCGAAGAATACGCGCTGACGACTTCCGCGCGGAACGTCGGGAAGGAAGCAGGTGGCGTTGAGAAGCACGCGACCATCGGGCAATTCGACCAGTTGGGCGCCCTCGATGCCCCATTCGTAGTCCGGATGCTCGCGCGCGTTGTGATGGGGAACGTCGAAATGGTCCAATATCTTGCCGAGACGTTTCCACGGCCCGAACCAGGAATCGGATTGGCTGCGCGCCAGATAGACGTCAGGCTGCGGCACCCTGGTGAATTTAGGCATGCCTGAATAGACGATGTAGCGCTTGCCGCCGATGATCGCCGGATGGGGATCGTAGATCCCGTCCTCATCGGTGTCCGGCAGGGACAATATCGCCGGATTCAGCACCACCCAATGAAAGCCATCGTTGGACACCGCATGCTCGCAACGTCCGCCGGACTTCAGGAATTCGGTCTGGATGAACATGTGGAAAACGCCGCATTCATGGATGACGCCGGGCGCCGCTATGCCCGATCCGGTTACCGCCAAGTCGAGCGCCTCATGCTCAGTCCACGGCCCCAAAAGGTCCGGAGCCGTGGCATGTAGTATTTTCCAGCTCTCGGTCGTGACAGTGCCGCTGGAACCGAAGACGTGCCAAAGCGTGCCGTCGAACACCGGACAAGGATCCTTCAGATCATCCACGGACCGCGGGTGAAACAACGGAAAGACGTTGGTTTCAAAGTTGAACTTCATTCCTTGCGGGTCTCTCACGGTGCTGCCTGCATCGACCCATGCGTCGGGCCATCTGTGGCGACCAAAACGAATCATGCGCAGCTCATTAACTCTTATACCTGCGCTCATGAATTGTTGTTGAACGGTTGAGCGGATTTTCAGCCGTTCTGTGGCAATGCGCCACATTTGGCGAGATCTGAAGCTGCAAGGGCCTTCGCCTTGGCCGAGGCGACGTGTCCGTCGGGTGTTGGTAGCAGCGCCGCTTCTCTTCGAACAATCGCGCAAGTGGCCAGCCCGGCGGCTCCAGCCAATTAAAATCCGTGGAACAACTTACTCAAATGAAAGTTAGATGTACGGATGACGCTTCAGCAGGAGCGTTATTCGATTAACATTTGTTAATCCGAAGAATTATAAACTATAGCTAAAGGGATTCTTACATGAAAATAGCGGGCCGCAAAAAAAATAAATCAAATATCCCCCTAAAATCGTTTATTTTACTTTGCTTTTCTCACCTCAGGTGGGATTTCGTACATCAGCGCCCGCAGCATATTTTGACGCACGCCTCAAAGCAGCAGCAGCTAATTTACTTTGAGGAGCCGATCTACGAAGAAATACGCTGTCCTTCGATGCGGGTGAACAATCGGTCTGCAATGATCACAATCGTAACCCCGGTGCTTCCGGCCGGCATCTCCGCGACAAAGGCAGACGCCATCCAGCGCAGGTTCGTCAACCAGATCGTCAACTCAACTCCGCATGACCGTCTGACCATATGGTACTACACGCCCATGGCGCTGCGTTTCAGTGACCATATAGCCTGCGATGTATGCGTCTACGACTGCATGGATGAACTCTCCGCCTTCAAGAACGCGCCGGCAGAGTTGCAGCAGATGGAAAAAGCGCTGTTCCAGCGCGCTGATGTCGTGTTCACGGGCGGGCAGAGTCTGTACGAGGCCAAACGAAGCCTCCACAAGTCGATTTTTCCCTTCCCCAGCAGCATAGACGTTGCGCATTTCCACAAGGCAAGAGAGCCCGGCGATGACCCTGTAGACCAGGCAGACATACCTCACCCGAGAGTAGGCTTCTTCGGGGTGATCGACGAACGGCTCGACGTTGAAATGATCGCACAGGCGGCCGCGGCAATGCCCGAAGTGCATTTCGTCATGCTCGGCCCGGTGGTCAAGATCGACCCGCTAAGCCTGCCGCGCGCAAGTAACTTACATTGGCTGGGTGCCAAGTCCTACGCCGACCTACCTCGCTATCTCAGGCACTGGAGCGCCGGCTGGATGCCCTTCGCGCTCAATGAGGCGACACGCTATATCAGCCCGACCAAAACTCCTGAGTTCCTGGCCGCCGGACTGCCGGTGGCCTCCACGGCGATTGTGGACGTCGTGCGCACCTATGGTGCCGAAGGCCTGGTCGACATTGTTGACGCCGACGACATCGAAACCAAGCTTCGGTCCCTTCTGTCACGTCCCCGGAATTTCCTGTTGAAGGAGGTCGATGCTTACCTTGCTAACATGTCCTGGGAACGAACGTGGGACGCAATGGCTGCCCATATTCAGCGCGCCTATGCAATGAAAAGCATTGTGCCTTTGCGCCGGGGAGCCTGACCATGTTCGATTGGTTGATTGTCGGCGCCGGCTTCGCTGGCAGCGTGCTCGCTGAACGCATCGCATCGCAACGGCAGGAAAGCGTCCTGCTCATCGACCGGCGAAACCACGTCGGCGGCAACGCTTATGACTGCTATGACGAAGCGGGGATTCTGGTCCACCGCTATGGGCCGCATATATTCCACACCAACGCCCGATCGATCATCGACTACCTCTCGCAATTCACCGAATGGAGGCTTTACGAACATCGCGTACTGTCGTCGGTCGACGGAAAACTGCTGCCGATACCGATCAACCTCGACACGATCAATCGCCTGTACTGTCTTGAATTGACGCCCGAGCAGTTGGAGGAGTTCTTCGCATCCCGGCGAGAAACGGTCGAGGAAGTCCGGACCGCCGAAGACGTGGTTGTGAGCACCGTTGGCAGGGAACTCTACGAAAAATTCTTTCGCGGCTATACAAGGAAGCAGTGGGGCGTCGATCCAGCCCAACTAAGCAAGTCCGTGACTGCGCGGGTCCCTACCCGGACCAACCGCGATGATCGCTACTTTGGCGACACTTTCCAGAATATGCCGGCTGGCGGGTATACACGCATGTTCCAGCGCATGCTGGACAACCCAAGGATCAAGATCATGCTGCAGACCGATTATCGCGAAATTCGCGACAAGATCCCCTTTCAGCGGATGATCTACACCGGGCCGATTGATGAATATTTCGACTGGAGCCTTGGTCGTCTGCCTTATCGGTCACTGCGGTTCGAACACGTGACGCTTGATTGCGAGCAGTTTCAGCCGGTCGCCGTTGTCAACTATCCGCAGACGGAAAACTATACCCGCATTACCGAGTACAAGCATCTGACCGGTCAGCAGAGCCCGAAGACCAGCCTGACTTACGAATATCCAACCGATATCGGCGATCCCTATTACCCGGTGCCGCGGGCGGAAAACGAGGCGCTGTACAAACGCTATAAAGCACTGGCAGTGGCATGCCCCGACGTGTGGTTCGTCGGGCGCCTAGCCACGTACCGCTACTACAATATGGATCAGGTTGTCGGTCAAGCTTTGGCGACGTTCGCGCGCATTCAACAGAGCCTGCCGGCAACCGGCACCGTGCAGATGCTTACGCAGCGGACGGTGCTCGGCCAACATTCGGAGCAGTTCCCCACCTAAGTGGCCCGCTCCTTCTTCGACCGCTACGAAACACCTGTCGCGAACAATCTGCGCTGGCGAGCCAATTCATCGGCAACCGGCTGGCGAAGACTGCGCGAACCGTCGGCATGAATCGTAGAGAACAAGCCGACTTCCGCGTGGCGCAAATTGTCCCACCCGGGATACGCGGTCACCGGGTACAGACATATACCCTGAACCGGGGCACCACGGCTCATTGCGTCACGGACCTCATCGCAAACATAATGGAGCCATGCCGGCCGGCCTGATCCTTCAGCGCCTGTCTCGGCGATGAACATGGGCTTTCTGTAGCGCTCTGCGACTTCGACCAACATTTCGGAAAGCGCCCGATATTCGTGGTGGCCCATCGGTATCGTTGGGCCCTGAAAGTACCATTGGTTGTGCGGATAAAAGTTAAGTCCGATGACGTCGACACAGTCCTCGCTGCCGCCCAATTCAGGCTCGGCACGGCCCGTCAGCATGTCATAGGCTTCAAACTGGCCCTGACGAACATTTTCCGCGCGCCGCTGCTCGGCACGACTACGGTCACGGGGCCCAACATGAATTAGCGGTTCAGCCCATATGAACCGGCAATCAGGTTCGGCATCGCGCATCGCCTTGACGCCGGCAACCGCTGCCCTCACAAGCTGTCGCTTGAACCATCCCCGCTTCTTCGGCCCCACGCGTGGGAAATAGCCGACCTCTATCGCCCATGCGAAAAATGAGATCTCATTGATCGGGCACACCAGGGGAGCTACTCCCGTGACGGAGCGGTGGACCCGGACAGCTTCAGCGGCGAAGCGGACATAGGCTTCTGTAAAGTCTGGGGCGCCTTGGTCTACGTGATCTGGTGAGCCATAGTGGAAGATATCCCAGACGACCTGCACCCCCGCCGCGTGGGCTGCTTCGATCATTGAGATCCAACCCGACCAGTCGAAGACTCCTGGCGCTGTTTCAATCAGGTGCCAGCGCAAGCCGTCGCGGATCGTGCGAAGCCCAAGGGCAGCACAGCTGCGATAGTCGCCGAGAGCATGTTTGTCGTGTGCGGTTGCGCGAATCAAATCGAGGCGCACTCCGTCGCCGCGCCGATGCGAGGAACATTCGAAGCCAGCCATGAAGAAACTGGCAAACTCGGACGGATATTCGCCTGGCAGACGCGCCGGCTCGTTGCTCATACGTGCAACCCGTCGGCCAAGGCTCGCGCCAGCGCTTTCGCTAAGCGATCGGCCATTGCTAGTTTCGACCTCCACCACAATTTCATTCGGGCCGCCATCACGTCGCCTCTGAGTGGTACGGGTGCAAGCGTCGAATGTTGACCAAGCGAGCGTGAGCGGAGCCGAGTCCAGGTATTGTCGGTGAGCAGAGGTCGACCTCAGGATGACAGACTGGTGCTCTCAAGCCGAGCCTCGTTCATCGTCGTCGCGCTGCATGGTCTCTCCTAATGGAATCCGAGGAAGGAGAATATCGCTAGCAAGACAACGATACATCCGATGAGATGGCGCAATCTCCCCCACATTGCGTACCGAACTTGCCTGCGACCGTGAGGTTCCCCTTCGGCTGAAATATTTCTGGTTGGGCGGGCGACCCGCTAACTTACCATTTCTGCTCTTTATCCACGAAGCGACGCACGGCTATGATAATATATTGCAGGCGGCGCCCGCACTGAATCACCCCAAAAGAGCCCATCAGAAGGAACTGCTTTAGAGGCGCCGCACGTGCGGTCACGCCCCCGTTTCAATTGGTTGGTCGGCCGGTTCTTCTCGCTCGGCAATTTCCATCAAATATCCTGTGTTGCGCCCCGCACCGGGCCCAGTTCGGTGCGTTTCGTGCATGGGTCGCATCAAGGGTCTCGGACATGTGATCATTGCCTCCTCGCGTTCGGGGGGAAGTGGATGAGCATCGTCCAAAGGGTCAGTCCAGTTCTAGATCAGGCGATTGCCGCAATCCTCAGTAGCGCGGACCAGGGAACACCGTCTGGATCAAAGCGGCAGTGAACCAAATTCGGCAGGCTGCGCCTGATTTGGTCGCGTCCAACGACGAGATAACCGAGGCTATCGGCGAGGCGGCTACTGCCCTGGGCCTGTTCGTGGCTTTCGATGAGCGCGAGTAGTATCCGTTTAATCGAGCGCGTACTCTGAGCGCCAGCTCTGAAGCGTCTATCCAATCAAATAATTAAGGTTATGGCAACGCTAGATAAAGACGTTTGTTCAGAGAGTTGATCATGTCGAGCTGCGCGATCTACTAGTTAGGAGCGCAATCAAACTCTGCCACCGAAGCTTGTCGTGTTAGCGAGGAGCTTCAGCAGCCGCTTGAGCGGCGAGAGCAGGAATTGCCTGACGAGACCCGCGGCTGCCCCAAGTTCCCCTTCATGGCTCTCCACTGATTCACCCCTCCGGTCTTCGTCAGGACCGACCGACTTGGATTCCCTAGGGGATCAACCACGTCAAGGGAGCCTTTGAGCAACTCATGAACTGCCCAAGAAGGTGCCTAAGTGGAAGAAAGCGGTCCAGTCCTGCATAGATGCATTTGGGACCGGATGATCCCACCAGGAGGTGCGTCAGGCCTTCGAGGCTGCCGCTAAGATTCCTTCGCTCCGACTAGGGCAGCAGGGCATCCTTGTACCGCAAAATGGGACGAAAGGATCCATTGGCCTGCCAAGCCCGGCGAAACATTTTGCCACCGCGGCAGTTATACTGCTCCGCGGACGAAAATTCGAGCATGCCTTGAACGATACTAGATTGGCGATACCGCTGGTCGGCGAAGTAGAAGACTCTGCGCCGAGATCGGCTGCGGGCCTGCCTTGGATCAAGGTGGCTGGTTCCTATTTCGTCACCGAGGACGGCGAGTCATGGACACCGATCGGGCAGAATGATGCGGTAAGCTGGCCCGAACTCAATGGCCTGTTCCGGCGCGCCGATATGGCCGGCGTGGAAGATCATCTCCGTTGGTTGAAGGAAAGCGGCGTCACCTGCCTCAGGCTGATGCTGGAATATGCCCAGGTTCGCCACCGCTATTTCGAGAAGCCGCAGGGCCGCTTCGTGCCGGCGATGGTGCAACTGTGGGACGACCTCTTCCGTCTTTGCGAAAAACAGGGTTTGAGAATCCTGCTCACCCCCTTCGATACGTTCTGGCACTGGCGCCATTGGCGCCACCACCCCTACAACCGCAATAACGGAGGCGTGCTGGACCACCCGTCGCGATTCCTGGTCTGCACCGATACACGCCGCGCGATCAAGGCGAGGCTGGAATTCGTGGTTCGCAGATGGAGCGGCAGCGGAGCCCTCTTCGCATGGGACCTCTGGAACGAGATCCATCCCGAGCAGGCTCAGGGCAGCGCGGACGGCTTCGGCGCCTTCATCCATGATCTCAGCGATTTTGTGCGCCGCCTGGAAACGTCACTTTACGGCCGCTATCACCCGCAGACCGTCTCGCTGTTCGGACCTGAGCTTCGCTGGCGGTCCCACATGCCGCTGCCCGAGCCGATCTTCCGCCACACCGACCTCGATTTCGCCTCCCTCCATCTCTACGAGGAGGGCACGATCGACGACCCCAGTGACACGGTGGCGCCGGCGCTCGGCATGGCGCGGATCGTGGGAAAGGCGCTTGGCGAAATCCGTGACGGCCGCCCTTTTCTCGATTCCGAGCACGGCCCGATCCACTCGTTCAAGGACAAGAAGATCACGCTCCCCGAACCTTTCGACGATGAATATTTCCGCCATTTGCAATGGGCTCACCTGGCGGCGGGGGGCGCCGGTGGCGGCATGCGGTGGCCGAACCGCACCCCGCACGTGCTCACCCCCGGCATGCGGCGGGCGCAGCGTTCGCTGGCCGATTTCCTGCCTTTGATCGACTGGGTTTCGTTCCGGCGTGCCCATCTCGGCGACCAGATGCGGGTTTCCGGTCCCGACGGCGCGGCTGTCGCCTGCGGCGACGATTCCCAGGCAGTGGTCTGGCTGGTTCGCCGCGACACGATCGGGCGAAACGGTATGCTTCGTGCCGGCGCTGTGCCGGTTCCGGCCGCCTTGGAGCTGCCCGGGTTGGCTCGCGGCACCTATCGCGTCATCGCCTGGGATACCAACGCCGGCAGGCAAACAGCGGAATGGCAAGCGAATTCGGACGGCTGGCTGAAGCTTGATGTGCCGCCGTTCTCCGCCGATGTCGCGCTTGCCATCCGCGGGGTCTGAGCAGGATGGGGACTGCGCCTGAAGGTATTCATACGCTCGCGATCTGACTTGCCATAGCCCGTGATGAGCCGTCCTTGCAAACTCGTCGCCAATGCTGATGTCAGTGATTGCGCCAAGCGAAGTTGCGCGGAGATTCCAAGTGATCTGCGCGCTAAGTGTTGTGCTCGCCCGAACGCGACTGCTGGTCGGCGGCATCGGCCGATCCGCCCAGCGTGTCGGCGACCGTGGCACCTCGCGCACCCATCGGCTGCTGCGCACCTGTGGTGGTGTCCTTGGCGGTCTGATGCTCCATCTCGGCATTCAGCTCCGCGCCCACAATCAGGACAATCACGGAGATCCAGGTCCACATCATCAAGCCGATGACTGCCCCCAGGGCTCCATACGTCGCGTTGTAGTCGGCGAAGTTTTCAAGGTAATAGGAGAATCCTATCGAGACTGCGATCCAGACCACAGCCGCGAGGAAGGCGCCCCATGTTGCCCATTGCCACTTTGCCCTTTCGCGGCTGGGGCCGTAGCGATAGATCAGCATAAGCCCGAGGCCGACCATGATCAGCATCATCGGCCACCGAAAGATCCGCACAAGGGCTTCGGTCCAGCCGCCGAGGTTCAGCAGCGCAAGCATGGCCGGCACGATCCCCACCGAGACGATAAACCCAACACCGATGAGGATGGCGCCAAGTGTGAAGCCCAAGGCCAGGAGATTCAGATGGATAAAGCCGCGCTTTTCACTCTCCTCGTAGGCGATGTTCATGGCTTCGAATAGCGTCTTGATGCCGTTGCTGGCGCTCCACAGTGCGACGGCAAGGCCGAAGATGAAGCCGAAGCTGAGCGCGCCAGTGTCCTGGGCGGCCAAGGACCTAAGCTGTGATCTGATAACGTCCAAACCGCCCGAAGGAAGTACGCCGCCAAGGAACGAAATGTGCTCAGCGATGGTCTGAGGATCGGCGACAAAACCGTAGATGGACACGAACGCGGCGAGCGCGGGAAAGAGGGCAAGGAGCAGATAGAATGCGGCCCCGGCCGCGATCAGCATAACACGGTCCTCCTTTACTTCAGCAAAGACCCGCCACAGCACGTCTTTCCAGCCACGGCTGGGAATCTGTGACGGCCATTCGGCATTGCGTCCGCGGCCCTCCCGTTCGGCCCGCCGCTCAAGTTGCACTTGGTTTTCGTAAGCGTCGTCGGTTGTTTTCTTCGACATTCTGCCGGCCCGGAGCATCTTCTTCGCGGGGCAAACGTGTAATAGCGCCAAAGGATGCAGGTGCAGACCTGCGCTCACAAATAAACATCCGCCGACTGCAGAAACACTACGCCATTCCCATGCGACGAGTTGATTTAATAGCAACACTGCCCTGCCCACGACCCTCAATGGCTTGTTCGAGCGACCAATGAGAATACGCCAGCTTTCCAGCATGTCGGCCATTCGCGGCAGTCGGCTGACTGCGTTTTAACTTAGCGCGGCCGGCCGGCGCGGATTATGGCATGGGCGATCGCGAGCTGCGCCTCTCTCGGCGCGTCCAGCCGGCCTCTAGCATGCAATCGACCATCGCTTGAAAGCCAGGCTCCATCGCCTCCTGACAGTTGAAGCTGGGCGACATCGCGGACCCTGCACATGGCTAATTACCCGAACTCACCCCAGGCAATTACTCGTGCAGACGCAACTCAAAACTTGCGGCTCATAACGATCTGCGAGCGGTAGCTGTCGAACTTGGCCTCGTGAATCCAGTCGTCACCTTGGGGCGGCTTGGCTACCAGGTAGGCATCGGCGGAATGAACTTGAGCCGGCCGGCGCGGCACTCACAGGTTTGCCCACCTGATCGAGTCTGGGTCGGCGGTATATATTAGCTAGACGGAACATAACGTGATTCTAATGGAAGGCGGCAACAAATGTTGCTGATCCGCGTTGCGCTTGATCTGAAGGCCAGCCAGGGAGGAAATCAAAATGGCCGACGACAAGTGCAATCGAGGTTCTGGGGCGGAAACGCGTCGCGGGTGACGAAAAATATGAGTTCTGCTATTTCGCCACTAAGTTCGGCCTCTCAATACCGCAGGATCCGCGACCTTTTGGCAAGCACGGTAATGGTCGCGAGACCCTGTGTCGGGAGGCTGGGAGGCTCGGAACGCCGTGACTCAAAAAAAGAACGATTCTCGAACAATGACCAACCTTTCACAACTAGGGCCGCCCATTACAGGCAAGCTACATAGCGAAGAGGTCGAGCATGAGAGCGATCATTTCTATCTGGGTTCGAGAGGCGGCAAAGTTGTAGATGCTCGGGACCTGCGGCAGGTCATCTGGCACGACCAGCCGAGGCACGAGTCGCTGGAACTCAATTCCTGATCTAGTCAAAAGGGGCCGCGATGTTCGGCAAAGACCTCTTGGTTCGCATGCTCGACCGCCGCGACACCCTGCCGCCAGACGAGATCGCGCTTATTGAGGCTCTTCCGGTCCGGCCGGTAACTTTCAGACCCGATGAAGAGGTCGTCAGGGAGGGTTCCCGCCCGGCCGAAAGCTGTCTTGTCGCGAATGGTTTCGCAGTTCGAAACCAGGCTATTCGGGATAAGCGTCAAATAACGGCAATTCACGTGCCGGGAGACTTTGTCGATCTGCATAGTTTACTGCTAAAAGTGATGGATCACAGCGTGAGCGCCCTGGGCTCGTGCGATGTAGTTTTCATTCGACACAAAGACCTGCTCGCAGCAATGGGTGAAAGTCCACATCTCACCCGGATGCTCTGGCTTTCAACCACTATCGATGCCTCGATCCAACGAACTTGGATAACCTGCCTCGGGCGTCGCTCCGCCAAACAGCATCTCGCACATGTAATTTGCGAGTTGTATGTCCGCTTAGAAATAGTTGGATTGGCCTCTGACCAGACGTTCGCGATTCCACTGACGCAAGCGGAATTGGGCGACGTGCTTGGGTTATCAGTAGTTCACGTGAATCGGACGCTACAGGAACTTCGAGCGAGCGACCTGCTTAGCTGGAAAGACAGGAGGATTGTTATCCTGGATTTCCAGCGATTGGCGTTGCTGGCCGACTTTGATGCGACCTACCTAAATCTCTTTCATGAACCGCGGTGACCGCCTCGGCCGGGACGCGCCAGCGCGCCAATGCGGCATCAAGATTTCTTGCCAATTAAACAATGTGAATGAGCCCTCGCTCCGGATCGATTACTGCTTGGTTCAATAGGCACAGATGACGACCAAGAAGGATTGCACATGCGTGACCTCGAAAACCTCATCGAACAGTATGTAAATATTCGGAGGCGGCGCCATAGTTTCATATCGACGGGGCTCGCCGTTAAGGCGCTCAAACAGATTGTTCCGGCATGTTCGATCTCTGATTCCGACCTAGCGAACATGATTGCTGACCGTGCAATAGACTACAACCTTCCGGTGCGCTTTGATCTTAATGCGAGCTAGGCGTGGTGCTTCATTATACTAGCATACTAGCCTGACCATAAGCCCTTGAAGCCCATGCGCAGAGGCGCGGACCAATGTCCGCACGGCCGCCTGGGTCCGCGTCTTGGCACACGGCGTGTGCGAACTTCCCAAAGAGAGTTCACCAAGTTCACCGATTAGTGCGCTGTTGCTAATTTAGCCTGAAGTGATGGAACCTGTTGGCCGCAGGCAAGTTCGTTAGCCAGTGGAGGAGATTGCCACCATGAACAGTGTCATTTATCTCATCGGCCTTGTCGTTGTCGTGCTTGCGATCCTCTCCTTCCTCGGATTCCATTAGGAGATACCATGCAGCGCGAAGACGATCAGGGCCGTAGGCCGGCCGATTTCGAAACAGCCAAAAGCGAACTGTCCGAACGGTTCCAGCAGGAAACGCAGACCGCGACAGAGGCGCTACATGACGCTCGCGATGAACTCACCAGGAAGGCGGGCGATTACGCTTCGGAAGCGAAGCAGGAATTATTCAACAAGGCCGAGGGAACACAGCGCGATATCAGCTCCAACCTAAAAGCTTTTAGCGGAGCGTTGCGAGCGGCAAGCGAGCATCTGGCCAATAATGATCAACGGACCGCTTCGAAGCTCACCCTTGATGCCGCCGGCGGACTTGAACGCCTTTCATCTTCGTTGAAGGACAAACCATTCGAAGATGTTCTTGGCGAGATGCGGTCGTTCGGCCGCGAAAACTCAGGGGCGCTGATCGCCGGTTCAGTATTGGCAGGCTTGGCGCTGGGACGGTTTATCAAGAGCTCGCCGCCCACTGCCCCGACCGAAACACAGACACGATCGCAAACAGGCGCGGGTTCAGAAACGGTTTCGAACTCGGATGAGAACGGAACGCGGTCGGCAGACGCATCTGAAGCGACGCCGCCCCGTTTCAACCAGCCAAGAGACGACAGGGCCGGCGATGACTTGGCCGGCGACGACTGGGCTGGCGCAAGCCTGGAGCAGAACCCATGACCAACAATCAGGAAAGTCGCGGCCTCGCAACCCTCGTCAGCGATCTGGCACAGCAGGTCACAACCCTGCTTCAAACCGAAAGTAGGCTGTTGCGGGCCGAAATTTCGGAAAAAATTAGCAAGGCCGGCGCAGGCGCCGCCGAGGTTCTGGGCGGCGCGATATGCCTTCTCGCGGCCTTGATAGTGCTTTTGCAAGCACTCGTAATCGCCCTGGCGAGTGCCGGCTTGGGAGCGGGATGGTCCTCGCTGCTGGTCGGGATCGTCGTCGCGATACTGGGAATCATTCTCTTGCGCTCTGGCACGAAAAGCATGGCTCCTTCCGAGCTGATGCCCGATCGCACACAAGACCAACTCAAGCGCGACGCGCGCGTGATCAAGGATCAAATCAGATGAGCGACAAATCCGCAGCCGAGCTTGAACGCGATGCCGACATCGCCCGGGCGAAAGTAGCAGACACCGCCGATTCGATCCGCAGCAAGATGACACCGGGTCAATTGATCGACGAATTTACCGGAATGTTCGCCGGCGAAGGATCCGCCATGCTTGGCAACCTCAAGTCGCAAGTCAGGGACAACCCGTTGCCGCTGACGTTGATTGGAGCCGGCCTGGCCTGGCTGATGCTCGGCAACGGCACGTCAGCGTCTAGTTCAGCTGCCGCCGCTTATCGGACAGGAACGGCTCCTGACGCTTTCTCCGACCTGAGCGGCGATGATTTCAGCCAGGGCAACGAAGGGTCCGGAATCGGGGCGATGATCTCCGATACCGCCGGTTCGGTTACATCAGCTGCAAGCGGCGCGGCCGAAGCTGCAACAAATGCTGTGACGGGTGCCAAGGAGAGGATGACAACAACCGCCGGCCAGCTCGGCTCAAGCGCCAGCGAGATAGCGGCTCGGACGCGCCAATCGGCACAGGACCTCTTCGAGCGCGAACCGCTGGCTATCGCCGCAGTCGGCCTTGCGCTAGGCACTGCTATCGGGGTGATGCTGCCCCACACAGCCACAGAGGACGAGCAACTTGGCGCCTACCGCGACAAAATTCGCGACAGTGCGGAGGAGGTTCTCGAAACGGGCCTGGAGCAAGCAAAGCAAGTTGCCGCCGAGGCCTACGAAACGGTCAAGGAAGAGGCCGACCGGCAAGGCTCGGGTGGAGATGCCGACACGCTAGCAGGCAAGGTCGGCAAAGTTCTGGAATCGACCGCAAAGCGAACCGAGGAAGCCATTCGCGATCGTTTGCCGGGGTCGTCGGACGAGTCTTCTACCACCTCATAGCGTCGCCACCAGCCTGAATGACGGGCGTGGTCCATAGGACGTCATCCGGCATCATCGCCGGTCGCAACCACACGATACCGGAAGTGATTGCGGATGTGGTCGTTGAAATAGCGGCCCTTGGCAAAGGCGGCTTTGAACGCGGCGAAGGTATCCGGCGGCACTTCCTCAAATTGGTAGCATTTACCGCTGGCCACGAACCACACCGAAAGGACTTTGCGCTCCGGATCGTATTCCGTTTTGCGTATCGAGGTGGACGGCATGACGGCGGCTCGATCAAAGGCATTCAACGATCGGAGAACCCGTCGAGTTCCTCGTTGGGAGGATTGGCGCAAGCTCAAGCGCGCGAACCGATCGAGACGATTGGCATCACGGATCGTCCATCAGTCTGCGCGGGGCGCGCGTGCTGGAGTCCCGCCAGAAGCCGACCGCGAAGCCGCAATCGCTCGGCTCACCGAACGGTAAATCAGCCCAGTAGCAATACAGTGGAACCTTTCAAAGCCGCATGCCTTGTCCCTTCTTCATGGAAGGAGATGCGAAATGAGCCTTGACATAGGAAAAGTCGCCATAGCCTTACTCGGCCTGCTTGCCTACAAGAATAGGGACAAGATCGGGGAGTTAATCGCAGGTAGGAACTCGACAGATCCCAAAAGCGCGGGCTCCCCCGGCGGCCTCGGCGATATACTGGACCGTCTCAGGAATGCGGGTGCGGGCGATCAGGTTGATTCTTGGGTCGGCAAAGGATCAAATCGCCCCGTTCAGCGCGATCAGGTTGAGAAAGCGATCGACCCGCAAACGTTGAGCGATCTCGCGGAGCAAACCGGATTGTCCCGCGACGAACTTCTCGACCGGCTCACAAGAGAACTGCCCGACGCGGTGGACAAGCTTACTCCCGACGGCCAGATGCCTGTGAGCAACAGTCCAACTCTCCTCGACGAAATACCAGGAGCTAGTCGCACCTAGCGCGAAAAACGCCCGCGCCTCCGGGAGAGGTCGCGGGCTGATCGGAGGGGACAATCCGATCTCGCAGCATTTCTATGACCACAGAAATATTGCGGCAGGACGAGAACGTCCTGCCCGGTGCCAGTGTTCCACACGGAAACAAATGAGCCCGCCGCACTTGCAGGTGCGATGGTCGATCAAGCGTTCACCCAGCGAGGGCTTTGATGACCGGCTACTCGCGACTTTCGAAAGCCACGAACAGGCCCAGGGCAGCAGCGACTTCAACGATCGCCTCGATTAGATGGTCGTCGCATGCGGTCAAATCAGGGGCAGACTGCCGAACGTGGTTTAATGCGGCTTTGACCGAGACGGTTTCCCTCAGTCCGCCCTGTTGAGGATTGCGGCAATCGCCAGTGGAGAAGGTTGGATTTCAGGTCCTCTCCCTCCGCCAGAAATATAGCTATGTGCCTGGCTTTACTACTATTTTCGGTTCGATTGAGCTTAGTTCCTAACTCCGGCCAACGATGGAAGCCGTTCGGTTAAGCTCGTAAGGCCACTCATCCTTGCGGTCTTTCTCGCCGGCGCCCATACTTTTTGCTCCGGCTACCGGCTCAAAGTGATTATCTGGGATAGCTCGGCGGAGCCGAGACGCCACTGGAGTCCGACAGGCGGACCATTCTCAAACAGTGCTTCGTGTGCGTGCAGGGCTTCCTTCACGCAGTGCTTCCCTCCTCGCGTCGGGACTGAGATCGAATGCGTCGGGGTTCTCATCCTCGTCACCTTCCGACTTGTCGCTCTCAGGTCACGTCGAGACATAGCCTCTCTGCGCGGAAGGTAACTTACTGTATTGGAGAATTCGAAAGTCAGTCTCGATGTGAACCCTGCTTTTTCAGCAAGCCGAGCAAGAACTCGACGTCCGTCGAAGCAGCTATCCTCATCGAACCCTCTCGGCTGTTCTTCACCAGATCGAGCGCATTTTTGCGCGGCTGGGCAGGCTCGCGTTCAGCCTCGATCTTGCTTCCTGCTTCGCCGGAAAAGTCACCGGCAATCACGTGGTGGTTCGGATCGCACCGAGCCGGCGATCTTTGATCGACATAGCTGTCTTACCCAGCCAACCACGTAACTTACATTCCCCCACTGCCGTCCACGCGGTAACCTCACGTTCGTACGACAAGCGCTGGCGCGCGGCATTGCCGCGGCCTCGTCGACGGGCTCTTCGCATTCTTCGCGGTGCTGCTCCGAGCGCTCTGACGCTGAGGCAAAGATCTGGGCGGGATTACAACCGACTGACAACGGGAGAAGATCATGACCAAGAAACCATTCAACGGCGTCATCAAGCTCGATGTTCGTGATTCCAAACCGGATTGGGGGCCATTCACGCTGCCCAGGGCGCCGGAAGGTTCCCCGAATGTTCTGATCATCCTCTACGACGACACCGGTCTCGCGGCTTGGTCGCCCTTTGGGGGCGGCATCAACATGCCGACGCTCCAGAAGCTTGCCGACAACGGCCTGATGTATTCGCAGTGGCACACGACGGCGCTCTGCTCGCCGACCCGCTCGACATTCCTAACTGGGCGCAACCACCACCTCAACGGATGCTCCTGCATCACGGAAGGAGCGCAGGGCTTTCCAGGGTGGAGCGGCCGCCTCCCGGCGGAATGCGCGACGATCGGCCAGGTCCTTCAGGATGCCGGCTGGAGCACCTATTGGCTGGGCAAGAACCACAACGTGCCTGAGCAGGATATCGCATCCGGCGCGAGCCGCTCCGAATGGCCGTTGCAGAAGGGCTTCGACCGCTACTACGGCTTCATCGGCGGCGAAACCAACCAGTGGTACCCTGACCTCATCGAGGACAACAAGTTCATCGACCAACCCTATGGACCCGAAGACGGCTATCACCTGTCCAAGGATCTGGTCGACCACGCATTGCATATGATCCGCGACCAGAAGGCCTCGAACCCGTCGAAGCCGTGGTTCATGTGGCTCTGCCCCGGCGCCAACCACGCGCCGCACCATGCGCCCGAGGAGTACATCGACAAATACAAGGGCAAGTTCGACGAAGGCTACGAGGCCTATCGGGAATGGGTGCTGCCGCGCATGATTGCGAAGGGCCTTTTACCTAAGGACACCAAGCTTACGCCGATCAACCCGCTGCCGGCGGACGTGGCCAATCCGGGCGACGCCGTGCGCCCGTGGGACTCGCTCAATGCCGAGGAGAAGAAGCTGTTCGCCCGCATGATGGAAGTCTATGCCGGTTTCTCGGAATACACGGACGCGCAGGTCGGCAGGCTGATCGACTATCTCGAGCAGAGCGGCCAGCTGGAGAACACGATCGTCTTCTACTGCTCCGACAATGGCGCCTCGGGCGAAGGCAGCCCAAGTGGCTCGGTCAATGAAAACAAGTTCTTCAACGGCTATCCAGACGAGTTGTCGGAGAACCTCAAGTATCTCAAGGTGCTGGGCAGCACCGACACATATGGCCATTATCCGACAGGTTGGGCAGCAGCAACGTCAACTCCATTCCAGATGTTCAAGCGCTACTCGGAATATGCCGGCGGCACCTGCTGCCCGATGGTGATCTCCTGGCCGAAGGGTATCAAAGCCAAGGGAGAGGTGCGCAACCAGTATCACCACTCGACCGACATCGTGCCGACGATCCTGGACGTTTGCGGACTGGAGATGCCCAAGACCTACCGGGGAGTCGAGCAGTACCCGCTCTCCGGCGTCTCGATGCGCTACAGCTTCAGCGCCGAGCCCGACGGCAAGACGACGAAAAAACGCCAGTACTACGCCATGCTCGGGACCCGCGGCATGTGGGAGGACGGCTGGAAGGCCGCTGCCCTTCACGTGCCACTGACCGGCAAGGGTCATTTCGACAAGGACGAATGGGAACTCTACCACGTCGACGCGGACCGCTCCGAATCGACCAACCTTGCAAAGAAGCATCCCGAGAAACTCAAGGCGCTCATTGAAACCTGGTTCGACGAGGCCGAGAAGAACAAGGTGCTTCCGCTCGACGACCGCAGCGCCACTGAGTTGCTCAACGTCGAGCGGCCGACGGAGGAACCTCCGCGCGAGCGCTACATCTACTATACCGGGACGTCGCCGGTGCCGGAGGGTGTCGCCGCCAACGTCCGTGGCCGATCCTACAAGATCGTCGCCGACGTCGAGATCGTCGACAAGGATTGTTCTGGCGTCATCTTCGCCCACGGCTCGCGCTTCGGCGGTCATGCACTCTTCGTCAAGGACAGCAAGCTCCACTACGTCTACAATTTCCTCGGCATCAAGCCGGAGCAAGCGTTCGTGTCGGAGAGCGAGCTCAAGCCGGGCAAGTACACGCTCGGAATGGAGTTCATCCGCGACAAAGCCGGCAAGCACGGGGAGTCGCTCGGCAAGACGACGCTCTACGTCAATGAGAAGATCGAGGCGCAGGGTGATATGCGTACCCAACCCGGCAAGTTCACCCTGTCCGGCGATGGGCTTTGCGTCGGACGGGACAGCGGCGATGCGGTCAGCGAAGACTACAAGACCCCGGGGGAATTCAAGGGAGGCAATATCCTGTTCGTCGGCGTCACTGTCGAAAAGGGCCAGTACCTCGATCTGGAGAAGCTGGCGGCAGCGGCCTTCGCCGTTGACTGACGTTGACCGCGGGAAGGGAGGCCGAAGGAACCGTCCGGCGGCCTCTCCCTGCGCCTTCCGAGCCGATGAGATCGCGGGAGAAGGTCGATCGGACCAGGAATTGGACGAACGGAAATCAGATCAGCTTAAACTCTCGCTGGGATCGATGAACTAATTCTCCTGGAGCCGTAAAGCCAACCGGGAACATCTCGATGCTGATGAGCCGAGCTGTCGGGATCGGGAGCAGATGTGCGCATGCAAATGAACGAAGCTCTGCACGCAAACGAAGTACTGTTTGAGAATGGTCCGCCTGTCGGGCTCCAGCGACGTCTGGGCCTCGTCAGGGGTAGTCAACTGAATGTTGGCCGCCGGGCGATGATCGTCGGTGCGGTAGGCTGGGCGCCCCTTCTCGTTTTAGCCGGCATTCAAAATGTGACTATGCACACAGGCGGAATTACGCCGCTCCTTTGGGATGCGGGTATGCACGCGCGGTACCTGATCGCCGCACCACTACTCGTCTTGGCCGAAGCGCTGTGCGCACCAAGGCTCAATGCGATCGTACGGCACTTTGCTGACGCCGGGCTTGTAACCAATCGGGACCGTGGGACATATGACGCTGCCGTCGCATCGACCCGAGCGCAGCTCAATTCGCGCGCCGCAGAAATTATCGCAATCGCTCTGGCCTATCTCCTCATGTCTGCGGCGGTTTTTTCGCTGCCGTTCGATCAGATTCCGATTTGGCACAAGACCGGCGGCTCCGCGCCTGCCTTCTCGCCAGCCGGCTGGTGGCACGTGCTGGTGAGCCTCCCTTTGCTCCTGACCTTGCTCCTTGGCTGGACGTGGAGGCTTGCTCTGTGGGCGCATCTTCTGTGGCGGATCGCCCGGCTCGACCTCCGCCTCTTGGCATCCCATCCGGATGGCGCAGCGGGCCTTGCCGTGCTGGGATATTCTCTGCGGGCATTTTCCCTCTTAGCGATGGCGCTTGCCGCGATCGTTGCGGGCCGTTCGGCGAATATTGTCTTTGTCGACGGGGCGCTGCCGAGAGACCACACGATCTTCAGTGCCGGTCTCCTGGTGGCGGTTGGCAGCTTGTTCGCCGCGCCATTATTCTTTTTTACGCCGATGCTGATGAGGGCGTTGCAGCGCGGCTCATTCGAATACGGCGCTCTTGCCACCCAGGTCGGGGCGGCATTCGAAGAGAAATGGCTTGGGCGCGACAGACCTGTCGATAAGTCCGCGCTCGAGAAGCCAGACTTCTCGGCGACTACCGATTTGTACGCGATCGTCGCAAATGTCTACGCGCTGCGCTTGGTCCCGATCGACCTCAAAAGCATCGCCATGCTCGCCATCGCATTGCTGCTCCCGTTCGTTCCGGTCGTATTCCTGGCGCTACCCATGGCGGAAATCTTGGCAGGACTGAAGGGACTGCTTTTCTAGAGCTAGAATGACAATCGCGACCAGGGTGGATACGGATTCCGCATCTCAGCATCCAGATTCTCCTTGCCTTGCGATAGCTCCTGTCAGGTTGGCTGAGATGTCCGCACCTCGACCAAATCCCGCTCGAGGAAGTAGTTAAGGAACGTTCGGATCACGGCAATTGCCGCCAGTCGTCCAATGTCATCCCAGCCCGGTGCAATCGAAGTTTCAATAATATCGGCCGCAAGCTGGAAGGTCAGGCCGGCAACCAGCCAGCGAGCATAGCGCAGCCAGACAACGCGTCCCTCGGTTGCTCCCGAAGGGACTAACATCGTTCGAAGCGCGCCGAGGAATGCCTCGATTGTTCCGTATACGATTGCAATGAGGGCGATTGCATCGATAAGCAGGACGGCATACCCGGTAACGACGGCAAATGCCTGTTCCATCACTCCCCCGAGCGTGAACGAACAATGCAGCGCAAGCCGAGATGGCAGGTCGAAGTATCAACCGGCTGCGACATGCGCGCTGCAGGCCGATACCGCCGACAGTAATTGGGTGCACATAGAAAAGAGCCGCCCTTGGTTACCTTGCGTGGGATCGTGATCTCAGGGGTGTGGGGGTCAAAGCTGGCTTCGCGCTGGCCACCCCGCGGATTGTCGATCGTACAGCACGGGCTGTCGATCCGCGAGTGCTCCTGATACCAGTCCGTAGTCCACTGCCAGACATTTCCCGCCATATCGTGGAGCCCGTAACCGTTGGCCGGGAACGAACCGACCGGAGCCGTCCACTCGTAGCCATCCTCGTTGCGATTTTCGTAGGGAAACTCGCCTTGCCAGGTGTTGGCCAGGTGCTTGCCACCTGGCGTCAGTTCGTCACCCCAGACATATTCGGCGCCGTCGAGTCCACCGCGGGCTGCGAACTCCCATTCGGCTTCGGTCGGCAGCTCCTTGCCCGCCCATTTCGCATAGGCTTCGGCATCCTCGAACGCAACATGGACCACTGGGTGGTCGCCCAGCTTCTTGATGGAGCTCGCTGGGCCGCGCGGATGGCGCCAATTGGCGCCGCCTACATATACCCACCAGTTGTAGGAGTTCCGTATGTCGACCTTCTGAGCCGGCTTCTTGAACATGGAGGACGACGGCACCAGGAGTTCCGGTATCGCTCCGGGGTAGTCTGCGGGATCTGCCGGACGTTCAGCCAGCGTCACATAGCTGGTCTCTGCTACGAAACGCTCGAACTCGCGGTTGGTTACGGTATGGCGATCCATCCAGAAGCCACCCACCTTGACGCGGTGCGCCGGCGCCTCTTCCGGGTAATGCTCGTCCGAGCCCATCAAAAAAGTGCCACCGGGGATCCACAGCATGCCTTCGAAAGGCGGCACGCCGATGTGTCGGTCACGCGTGGTCAGATCAACAGAGTCATTCACAACATAGCACCTTTTGTGTCGTCCCAGCTACCGAAGGCGATCATAGGCAGCGCCATGGCGCTCTGTCATGGCGGTTAGCCACTCCTTCATCGCGTTCTCGCAAGTATATTTTTGTCAGTCCTAATCGCTCGGCAGTCAATGCCGGGTGGCGGGATGCCCGCCGCCCGGCCAACGGCGCTAGTGTCCGCCTCCGCCTGTGGCGGTCACCGCTTCCATCACATGGTCGAGATTGAAGCTTCCTGGCTTCTGGCGCGGCGGGAACTCGCGGAAACTCTGCAGCCATTGTCCCACGAAGGCGCCCGCGGGTGCGATCATAAACATGTGCTCGGCGAACCAGCGGCCATAGTCCATGCCGATCTGATGCGCGAGTTCAAAGGGGTCCATCCGTAGATTGGTCAACATCGGTGCACGCAGCGCCACGAAGGGTTCCTGCCAAACGTGCAGGCCGTGCGCGTCTTGCCGCAGGAAGGTAGCCTTCCAGTTGCCGTAACGCAGGGCGGCGACGCTGCCGTCATCGGTCCAATAGATGAACTCCTTGCGCGGCCATTTGGCCTCGCCCTTCAATGCGGGCATGAGGTTGTAGCCGTCGAGGTGGACCTTGTAGTCCCGGTCCATGGCCTTGTGACCTTTCAGGAGTTTCTCCTTGACGTCAGGCTCGCCAGCCGCGGCCAGGATGGTCGTGAGCATGTCCTCATGCGAACCGACATCGTTGATGACCGTGCCGGGTTCGATCACGCCGGGCCAGCGAATGGCGCACGGCACCCGATAGCCGCCTTCCCAATTGGTGTTCTTTTCACCCCGGAACATCGTCGTGCCACCGTCGGGCCAGGAGAAGGACTCCGAGCCGTTGTCGGTGGAGTACATTACAATGGTGTTCTCATCGAGACCCAGTTCCTTGAGCTTGGCCAGCATCTCGCCGACCTGACGGTCGTGCTCGACCATGCCATCGGCATAGATGCCGAGCCCCGTCCTTCCCTGCACCTCCTTCTTGAGGTGCGTGAAGATATGCATCTTGGTGGAATTCCACCAGAGGAAGAACGGCTTGTCCGCTTTTTTGGCGCGCTCCATAAAGTCGATCGCCTTGGCGGATACCTCTTCGTCGAAGGTCTCCATGCGTTTCTTGGTCAGCGGACCCGTGTCTGTGAGGCGGCCGTCGGCGAAGCTGTGAATGACGCCGCGCGGACCAAAGTTCTTCTTGAAATTCGGAAACTCCGATTCCTTCGGATAGTCGGGGTTTTCCGGCTCTTCCTCTGCATTCAGGTGGTAGAGGTTGCCGAAGAACTCGTCGAAACCGTGGTTCGAAGGCAACATCTCGTCACGGTCGCCGAGGTGGTTCTTGCCGAACTGCCCGGTCATGTAGCCGTGGTTCTTGAGCAGGCCGGCGATCGTCGGATCTTCCTTCTTCATGCCCTCGGGCGCTCCCGGCAGGCCGACCTTGGTGAGGCCGGAGCGGATGGGCGACTGCCCGGTGATAAATGCCGCACGACCTGCGGTGCAGCTCTGCTGCCCATACCAGTCGGTGAACAGCGCTCCCTCCTTGGCGATGCTGTCGATGTTGGGCGTCTTGTAGCCCATCATGCCCTGGTTGTAGGCGCTGACATTGAACTGGCCGATGTCGTCGCCCCAGATGATGAGAACGTTCGGTTTCTTGTCTGCCATTTTCGTCTCCTCCCTATGTTTTCGTATTGCCGCTCGGATGCTGCGCCATCCTTGGCTTCAGACCAACCGGAACAGCACGGCGATGAAAGTGAAAATGCCGATGAGCAACAGAACGATCGTGACGGCAAAGAGCGGCGTCTTGTGCGGGTCCTCGTCCACTCCGGCGAGCTGAGCGAACTGTTTGCTCCACAGATAACGAAGTAGCGATCGGTATTGCCACAGCGAGACAGCAAGCGCACCCACGCCGGCGAGGATGAGCGCAAGGCCGAGAACGCGCGGCGACTGCGGGCGCAGCGCCGGGGCGACGCCTTGCATGTCCTGAAAACGCTCGAAGAACTGGACGATCGTGAAGCCGAAGCCGATAAGCGAGACGGACGTTCGCACCCAAGACATCAGCGTGCGCTCGACGCTGAGACGCGTACGCAGCCAAGAGAAATGACTGTCCGATGTCACATGGACTTCAAATCTTGGCGGGTTCTCATCCGCGGGCTGGCTCACCATTCTGATCCCCTTGAATCCCTATTCATCGACATTGTTTCAGCGTACGAAATTGGCCCCAAGGCTTTTGATCATTCACGATTTTGGTCCGAGACGAGCGCTGCTCCACCAGCGCGCGATGCGCGCCGCCGGGCCCCGGATCAGGAGATAGGGAACGAAGGCGAGAACAATCGCCACGACCACAGCTTCAAACGGATAGAAGGTGCCCAGTTGCATGATTTGATAGACGGCATCCAGGATCACGGCGAGCACCATAACCTTGCCCGTCGATCTGACCCCTTCGACAAGGCGCGCGCGGCGCTCGTCAGGCTTTGACAGGACGGTCCAGAAATAAGGCGAGCGCCCGTCGCGCGCGTCCTTGATGCCGTCACGTATCCCGAACAAAGTCGCCATCACCGGCTGAAGAAGGAATCTGAGCGCCAGGGGCCCACTCGGCCTTGCGACGAGGTCTTCCCAAAAACGTTGCAGAATGTCTTCGATTGCCATTCGTGCTCATCCCTCTTGCGAAGACGGTTGCCTGGAACGGCGACGCCGTTGCCGGCGCCGCCCTTCCGTAACACGACGTCCTTACTGCCGCGCCAGTGCGACGCGAAGCGCCTCTTCCGGCGAGACGTGGTGGTCGGCATGCTCGGCGTCTTCGCCAATGGCGAGTTGCACGCCCTTTATGACTCCATTGAACGCGTTTCCACGCGGGCCGTAGTCCGGCGAAACGGGCGCTCCGGTGTCGCAACCGACATCGCAGCCATCGTCCGCCGAGAAGACCGATGGCGCAGTTGCGCCCACAGCGCCTTCTCCGACCTTCTTGCTGTTGATGAACAAGGACACTGTGCCGCCCTTGCCGGGACCGCCCCCCGCATATGCGAATTCCATGCGGACCTGATGCGATCCGGGCGGGATTGCATCGGCGGATTCGGCGAAGAAATGCTGTACGCCGATCAGGTTGTAGCAGTATTTGAGCTTGCCGCCCTTGGCGTAGAGGCTCCAGCCGCCGATATTGGCGCCCTGCGAGATGATCACGCCTTCAGCGCCTCCCTCCGGCACCACGATCTCGGCTGTCACCGAATGCGACTTGTTCTTGAGATTGAGGACGGAGTTCTCCGAAAGGCGACCCATGCCTCCGAACAGGATCTGGGATTTCCCCTTGATCAGAACCGGCCGTCCCGCCAGATCAGAGTCAAAGCGAGCGGCGACATTGTCGTCCAGCGGCAGCACATTGTAACGGGCGGCCTCGATCAGCCACAGGCGCTGAAGCTGATGCAGTTTGTCCGGCATCTGCTTTGCCAGATCGTTGGCCTGGCTCCAGTCCTTGCTGGTGTCGTAAAGCTCCCAGACGTCGTCGTCGAAGGCGGGGACCGTCTCTCCGTGCAGCAGCCACGGCGTCTTGTGCCGCGTCACCGCGGTCCAACCCTTGTGGTAGATGCCACGGTTGCCAAACATCTCGAAGTATTGGGTCTCGTGCCGCTCCGCTGCCTTCGCTTCGTTGAACGAATAGAGCATGCTGACGCCTTCGATCGCCATCTGAGCAACACCGTCTACCGCCTGTGGTTGGGGGAGCCCGGCTGCTTCCAGTATGGTCGGTGCGACGTCGATGACATGATGAAACTGGGAGCGGACCTCACCCTTCCCTGCGATGCCGTTTGGCCAGTGCACGATCGTGCCGTTTCGGGTCCCGCCCCAGTGCGAAGCGACCTGTTTTGTCCACTGGTAAGGCGTGTTCATGGCGTGCGCCCAGCCGACAGCAAAGTGGTTGTAGGAGTCCGGTCCGCCGAGCTTGTCCAGCCGCTCCATGAGGAATTGTGGTGTCTCAAGAGCGGCCAGGCCATTGAAATTGGCCATTTCGTTATAGCAGCCGATCAGCGTTCCCTCGGCCGAAGCGCCGTTGTCGCCGATGATGTAGTAGATGAGCGTGTCATCGGTCAGTTTCATCTGGTCGAGGCTGTCGAGGAGCCGCCCGACGTGGTGGTCGGCGTATTCCAGGAATCCGGCGTAGACCTCCATCTGACGCCTCAGAACAGGCTTCATCTCCTCGGGCATTTGATCCCAGGCAGGAATCTGCTCGTGACGCGGCGTCAGCTGGCAGTCGGAAGGAATGACGCCGAGCTTGAGCTGGCGGGCGAAGGTCTCCTCGCGCAGCTTGTCCCAGCCCTGATCGAACTTGCCCTTATACTTGTCCGCCCACTCTTTCGGAACATGGTGGGGAGCGTGGGTTGCGCCGGGCGCGAAATACATGAAGAAGGGCTTGTCTGGTATAAGCGCCTTCTGCTGGCCGACCCAGGCAATCGCCTTGTCGGTCATGTCCGCCATGAAATGGTAGCCCTCTTCCGGCGTCTTATGCACTTCAATCGGCGTGGTGCCCTCATACAGTGACGGATACCATTGATGCGCTTCGCCGCCGATGAAGCCGTAGAAATATTCGAAGCCACCGCCACCGGTGGGCCACGCGTCAAACGGGCCTGCCGGGCTCGTTTCCCACACCGGGACCTCGTGGCATTTGCCGAACTGTGCGGTCGCATAGCCATTCAACTTCAGTGTCTTTGCCAGTGGAGAAGCCGTGTTCGGCAGGACCGAGCAATAGCCGGGCGAGCCACTGGCGATCTCGGTAATGCCGCCCATGCCGACCGAGTGGTGGTTGCGACCCGTGAGCAGCGCCTGGCGCGTCGGCGAGCAAAGAGCTGTCGTATGGAAGCGATTGTACTTGAGACCGCCGGCAGCCAGTCGTTCGGCGTTGGGCGTCTGGCACGGACCGCCGAAGGCGCTTGAGGCGCCGAAGCCCACATCGTCGAGCAGGATCACCAAGACGTTCGGGGCGCCCTTTGGCGGACGCAGCTGCTCGATGACCGGATACTTCGATTCCGGATCCTTGGCGTCGTAGGTGATGAGACCGGTTCGCGGACGTGTCGGAATCGGAAGAACGCTTCGGTTGCCGTCGCTCATCGTGATCTCCCTTTGGCGGCGCGCTTGCCACATATCTTCGGAGTGCAGGTAGGTTGCTCCTTCGTGAGGTTTGCCTATTGCCGCTCATGGCGGAAGGTAATTAACGGTAACCTACGGGAAGAATCTGCTCGGCCAGCGCAACAGTCGGTCGTTGAGGTGAGTCCGGCCTTCCTCAAGAGCCAAGGAAGAACTCCACCCTGCGAACGGACAAACCGCAACGAGACCTCTTGCTGCGTGTTCTTGCCTAGAACGCTTTTCTTTCAGTCGGCCACGACCTGCCAGGTATCGTCCGGGTTGAAGCGGTCGATGTATTTGACGATCTGCTCGGTGGTTGGGCCGAGGTCGGTCTCGTAGACGACGCCGTGCTGGTTGACGGCGAAGGTTTTCACGCCGGTTTCGCCGTATTTGGCAGGCCAGGCGATGAGGCCGAAGCCGGCGATCATGTTGCCGTTTATGACGTAGTCGTAGGCGCCGCCGGCGATATGGTCGCCCTGGCCGGTCAGGATCTTGTACTTGTAGCCGAAATAGCCTTCGCCCTTGGCCGCGTCCTCGAGCTCGGCCTGATCGATATTGCCACCGGCCGGACTCTCGCCGTTGATGCCGTCGCTCGGCCAGTAGAGCCCGTCGGTCGCGCCTTCAGAGCTTATCAGTTTCTGCGCGAACTCTTCCACGCCGTCCCCGTCGCGGTCCTGCGATGCATAGTCCTCCTGCCCGTCGACATAGGCGCGCATCGTCTCGATCGCGGTGAGCTCGTTCTCGCCAACATACCGGTTCACGATCTCTTCGAGCCCGGCATAGGTGTCGAAAGCCCACTTGCCGTCCTCGCCCTTGACGATCGGAAAAGGCAGCGGCCACAGCTTGTCGCCGATCTGCAGCGTGCGGCGGTCGCCCTCGCCATCGAGGACAAGCTGCTTGGCCACACCCTCCTTGATCGCCGCCAGCGTCTCGTCCGAATTCTCGTCGGCCTTCAGCTTTTCCGCATCGAGGCCGAGAAGGGCCGCAACCGCACCGTTGCCGGCGTCGTCCAGCGCCTTCTTGAACGCCTCGACCGCCGCTTCCGGCGTGTCGAAGACGGGCGGCTCGGCGGCGGCCGCAAACGCAGTGATCTCCGGCGCTTGCGGCGCCTCCTGCGCGGATGCCGGCTGCGAGACAGCGATGCCGGCTGCAAGCACCACGGCACAGACTGAGCGGAGAAGGATGGTATGCAAAAGTCCCGCGTGACGGGTGGTGCTGAACATCTGTATCATGATCTTGTCCTCCCGTTCCGTTAACGCCGGCGTCCGCCACTGGGGCGCTTGATTTGCTTGTGGCCGCCGCCACGGCTGCCGCCGCCCATCGATTGGTGGCCGCGGTTGGAGCTGACCTTGGTCGCCTTGCCGCGATCGACGTTGCCAAGCCCCGGCGGCTTCTTCGGCCGGTTGTCGACCCTTGCCGTGGGTTTCGGCTTGCCGGCTGGGCGGTTCACCTTGGCCGGCTTCGCCGCCGGGCGATTGGCGGTAGGCCTGGCCGCAGGTTTCTGGATGTTGGCGGGCTTGGCGGGGCGGGTCACTTGGGCGGGCTTGGCCTTCAGCCCGTCGAGCGTGCTCTTGCGGATGTCTCTCGTTGCAGCCGTCTTGCCCGGCACCCTGTTGGCAAGGCTGTCGTTCTTCTTGATGTCGCGGGCGCGGTCGCGGATGGCGGTGTCGCCATTCTTCTCGATCCTGTTCTTGATGTTGTTCTGGTCGAACTTGTTCAACTGATCGCGGTCGATCTTGATCTTGCTGCGATCGACATTCTTCCAGTCGACGTCGTTGATGTTGATATTGCCGTTGAAGTCGCGGTTGTTGAAGCAGTTGTTGCAATCGATGTTGATGTCGTTGCCGTTCCAGCGGCCACCCCACACGCCCCAATCATCCCAGTCGACGGCGGCGGCCCAGATGGCGCCGGTCACCGCCCCGGCGAAGAATGTCGCCCCCGGGTACACATAGTATGGGTAAGGATCGGGATAATAGCGGATCGGTTCCCACACGTAATCCGGCTCATAAAACATCTGCGGCGGATATTGCGGGACGTAGATCACTTCGGGGCTCGCCGACTTGATGACGATGTTGTCGTTCGCCTTGACCACCTGGATCTTGTCGTCGGTCTTGATGACGCCCTTGGCGACCGCCTCGTCGCGCAGCTGCTGGATGGCAACCAGCACGTCCTTCTGCTGGTAGGCGATGGCATCGCCGAGCGTCTGCGTCCATTCGAGGTCGTCGCTCATCATCTTCACAATGTCGGGATAGTTGAGCAGCGACACCACGGAACCGTCCCAGCTCTCCTTGGGTTTCAGGCTCTTGTCCTTCTCGTAACGGTCGAGGAAGCGCGCCGCCTCGATGATCTGCAGCGGATAGAGCGCAGCCGCGGTGATCACGGCGATCAGCTCGTCCGGGTAGAGCGCAATCCGCGCGACCAGCACCTCCATCTCGTCGGCGCTCAGCGGCTCCGGCGAAGTCGTCGCATCGCCCGAAGCGTCAGCCGCCGCGACCTGTTCTTGTGCAAGGACAGGGTGCGCCGAACCAAACCCGGCAAGCAGCAGCGTCAGCGCCGCCGCACCGACCTTCAACAAGTCATTGCCCGTCATGCTTCGATCCTCCCTGTCTGTCTTTGTCCGGGCAGGCTTTGCGCCGGGCCTTTTTGGCAATATTTGTCACGTTCTGCGTGCAACGCGGCGGTTCCTCGCAGACATTCCGCCACGGGATTTCGCCCTGCCACGTGTTGGCCATTCGGCAAGGCTTGTCATGGCTTCGTGTCGCTTCCTCTTCGAATGCAGCGCGCTTCAGGCCGCGATAAGGATCAAGGCTCGGACGCGAACACCTTGTTCCAGTCGGCTTTCATATCGACAATTGTCCAGCTCATGATTCCGGCTTCGTCGAGACCCTTGTCCAGGCGACCGATGGAGGAATCCCTGTCGTAGGCCCATTCGCGATCCGCGTCGGTGTGGTGCACGTAGAGACAGAAGTGCGGTCCCGGACCGGAACAGGTCCATTGCAGCATCTGCAGATCGCCGTCGGAATTGCCGAAGGCGGCGATCGGCCGCCGACCGATGTGGTGGTGGATCCCGACGGGCTTGCCGGCCTTGTCGTCGATGAAGTTGATTTCCGGCAGTCGCATGAGCACCGGCGTTCCGTCGCGCATCTCGAACTTGGTCTTGCCGCTGCTGCCGACGACCTGCTCGGGCGGTATGCCATAGACCTTCTCCGTCCATGGGCGCATGAAATCGATGCCGCCGCCGGAGACGATGAAAGTCTTGAAACCGTTGGCGCGAAGATAGGTCAACAGCTCCAGCATCGGCTGGTAGACCATTTCCGTATAAAGCCGGCCGGTCTTCGGGTGCCTGGCGCTGGCAACCCAGTCGCGGACGATCTGGTCGAATTCGTCGGTGGTCATGCCGGAATGCGTGGTCATGACGATGTCCACGATAGCCGGCTCGCCACCGGCAAGCGCAGTCTTGATGTCCCCCTTCAGCAACGAGGCAAAGGGCTCCTTGTCCTTCCATTCCGGATGCTGCGGCGCCATTGCCTTGACCCGATCGAGTGCGAACAGGAGCTGGAAGTACAGCGGTTGCTCGCCCCACAGCGTGCCGTCATTGTCGAAGACGGCGACGCGCTCTGCTTCGGGCACGAAGTCTGCCGCGCCTTCCGCAGTCACGCGTTCGACGAAGGCGACGATGGACTGCTTGGCCTTTCGGTCATTCCAAGATGGAAGCTGATCGGCGTTCTGCGCGGTGGCAGAGGCAGCGACCCCCAGTAACAGGAGGATGGACAACAGGTAGCGCTTAGCGGCGTAGGCAAGATTGGTCATAGTTTGATGTCTCCTCCAGGTCAGCGCCCCTCGGGGGCGCCATCATCAAACATGCCTTCGACAAAATCGTCTTTCGTGAGGTTTGCCTATTGCCGCTCGGGGCGGAAGGTAATTAACGGTAACCTACGGGCAGAATCCGCTCGGTTGCGTCGAAGGCGGGGCTGTCAAGGATACGGTCTAGCTCGACACGACAATGAGCCGCAGGGTAGGTCCAGCCCCGGTGGCGATATCGCGCAATAGCTTGGTTGGTTCGGGAAGGCGTTGCGGGTTGTTGGGGACCGCCTGCCACAAGCGTGTCAATCCTCGGCCATGGGCGGATACAGCTTCGCCAGCAACAGTCAGCCTACGTAACTTACATAGTGATACTGGCACCATCAAAAAGACTATGCGCATTCTAGCGCATAGGTGATGGCACTATGGCAGCAAACGGCAAACCTCCTGGCAGGGAGCAGGCATATTCAGCGACGCCTTCCGCATGCCGAATTTTGCGATCCGAAAATTGATAAGCAGTAGAGAACTGGCCAAGAACTGTCGAATCCGATCGCCTCAAACTTTTCGGCGTCGATGATTGTAGCCAACCGATCAGTTTGACGGCGGGCCTACGCTGTTGGGCCGAAGCGAACCCGGATCACGCTCCCGAACAAGAATCGCCGAGCACTGGATTGGAGATGAAACATGAACCAGGCAATCTTGAAGTCGCACCTTAGATCGCGGCCGCGATCTATCGGAATAGCGGCAATCTCAATCGGGCTGGCACTTTCCGTTTCGCCGTCGTGGGGTCAGAACGTCATCGACGCCGATGCTGACGGTATCCTTGTAGCCATGACAAACCATCTCAAAAGCTTGCAGGCGTTCACGGTCGACTATGACACCGATCATGAGATCGTCGATCTGGCCGGCCAGAAGTTGCAGTACAGCGCTTCCGGCTCCGTCCAGGCGTCCCGCGGCGACGGCTTCCACATGACCCGCAAAGGCCCTTTTGCCGACGTGGAACTCACCTTTGACGGCAAGGTAATCTCTGTCCACGGCAAGGGCATGAACGTCTATGCGCAGTTGGACAGTCCTGGCGCGTCGATTGATGAGGCGGTCGAGGAATTCAGGGTGTCGACCGGGCTCGACGTCGCGGGCGCCGATTTTCTAGTCACCGATCCTTATGCCGTTTTGACCGAAGGCGTTACGTCGGGGAGACTGGTCGGCGATGCCTTTGTCGGCGGCGTCGAATGCGATCAACTGGCTTTTCGCAATGACGCCGTGGACTGGCAGATCTGGATCAGCAAAGGCGACCAGAAACTGCCTGTCAAATATGTGGTCACCACCAAATGGGTGACGGGCGCGCCGCAATATTCGTTGCGGTTCAGCAACTGGAAAGCCGGTGAGGTCGACGCCAAGTTGTTTTCGTTCAAGCCTCCGGCCAACGCGAAAAAGCTGGAGCGGATAGACTCCGACGAGGTCGGCGAACTTGTACTGGAGGGCAGCAAATGAACGCGCGGCGTATGCTCCGTAATCAACTCTCGGTCGCCGTTGTTATGACGGCATTTCTTGTAACCGATGGCCTAATGGGGGGGAACTTCATCCCGGCAGGGTCGATAGTCTCCAGCGCGGAAGCGCGCGTCGGCAGGCCGCTTACGCCCGGCAGCGTCGCCGGCGTTGCGCGGCGTACAACGCGCCGGGTCGTCCGCCGCTCGACGATATACGTGGCGGCGCTCCCCCCCGCCTGCTCTCAGATTAGCATCAACGGCGCTACGGTTTGGCAGTGCGGCGGGACATACTACCAGCCCTATGGCGGCCGTTACGTCGTCGTCTACGTGAATTGATCGTAGCCGCCCAAAGCGAGAGGGCCTCCAATGACAGTACAACGACTGGGGCAGAAACGACCGGTCGGCCTTTGGCAAGGGCTGCGACGCCAACCGATCTCTGCTTGTGACCGTAAGCGGCGAACACCATAATTGACTGCGCCCTTAGCTTGCAGCCACTCTCCCCGGAGACGTAGCATGCACCCAGAACAGTTGCCCATAAAAGGGCGAGGAGCCAACATGTGCAGCTGCGGCATTCAAAACTCGAGGCACTCATGAAGAACAAGCTACGGCTCGGGTTCTTGCCAGTTGTCGTCGCGCTTTTGCTAGCGCTCTTGCAGGGAACTTCGCTAGCTCAACAGCCTTCCCCCGACCTTCCGCCCGAAAAGGCAAAGCAGTTCCTCGAGCTTTTGTCCGATCCGCAACTAAAGGCATGGCTCGAGGGAAAGAGTCCAGCGGCCACGCACGAGCCCGGCCTGTCCATTTCCGAGGACATCTTGAGGATGGAGGCGGGTGTTCGTGCCCGTATCGGCGCGCTCGGCGCCGCGATCCCGCGCCTGCCGGAAGAACTGTCGCGCGCCGCCGACGTCGTCTCGCGTGACGTGAACACCGGCAGGCCAGGGCTGGTTATGGGCATCCTGGCGGTCTTGATCGCGGTCGGTTTCGGAGCCGAGTGGGCGGTCCGACGAGCGCTCGCCAGGACGAGGAGCGCGGTTGTTCAGGAAGACGCCGGACAAGCGATCCTCTTCGAGACTGTCGCCCTGCTGACTTTTGCGCTCGCCAGCGCCGGTTCGTTCTTGGCACTCGGATGGCCACCTTTACTCCGCAGGATCATTCTGACCCTGCTTCTTGCGTTCATCGCGTTCCGTATCGTTCGCACGGCAGCCCGATTGCTGTTTGCGTTCGGCGGTGCGACGAGCGACCCCTCGGACAAGCCGAGTCCGCTTTTCGAAAACGAAGCTTCGACCCGTTTCTGGCGGTGGCGAGTCAGCCTTGTGGCCGGGTTCCTGTTGTTCGGCTGGGCGATCGACAGCCTCATGCCTGGCCTGGGCTTCTCTCAAGAGGTCGCGGAGCTCGCCGCCTTCCTGTTCGGGCTTGGCATTCTGGTGACCGCAATCGAGGTCGTTTGGCAACGGCCTGACGGCCGAGGCTCTCTGGTCAAGCAGTCGTTTCTCACCTTGTTCCTGATCGCGCTCTGGGGGGCTTGGGTCGCCGGCCTGCTCGGCGTCCTGTGGCTTGGGATTTTCGCCCTGGTGCTGCCGACAGCATTGCGCGGCGTCGGCGCCGCCGCACAGGCCTTCGCCGGCAGATCGAAGCGCAGCGGCGCGATGGGCGTCGTACTCAACGTGCTCATTGTCAGGGGCGCCAGGGCGGCGGTCATTGCCGCGGCGGTCGCATGGCTCGCCCATATCTGGCGGATCAGGGCCGCGAGCCTCACCTTCAGCGAAACCGACGGCTTCCTGATAACCGGGCTGCTGCACGGCATCATCATTTTGCTGATCGCCGACCTGCTCTGGCAACTGTCGAAGGCCTTGATCGAATATCACATGAACCTCGCGTCGGCGGATGGGAGTAGCGCCGACCAGCTGGCCCGCAGCGGCCGGCTGCGCACGCTGTTGCCGATATTCCGCAACACCCTTGCCGTGTTCATAGCCGCGGTCACCGTGCTAACGATCCTCGCTGGGCTCGGCGTGCAGATACTCCCGCTGATTGCCGGTGCCGGCATCTTCGGCATCGCCATCGGCTTCGGCTCGCAGACCCTGGTCAAGGACGTGCTGAGCGGCGTGTTCTACATGATGGACGACGCCTTCCGGGTCGGTGAATACATCCAGAGCGGCAGCTACAAAGGCACGGTCGAATCCTTCAGCCTGCGGTCGGTGCGTCTGCGTCATCATCGCGGCCCCATCTATACCGTCCCGTTCGGTGAGCTCGGGGCGGTCCAGAACATGAGCAGGGATTGGGTGATCGACAAGATCACGATTGGCGTGACCTATGATTCCGACGTGGACCTGGCGCGCAAGCTCATCAAGAAGATCGGCCAGGAACTGGCAGCCGATCCTGAATTTGCGGCTGACACGATCGAGCCGCTCAAGATGCAGGGCATCGACAATTTCGGGGACTATGCGATCGTTCTCAGGATGAAGCTGACGACGAAGCCCGGGACCCAATTCGGCATCAAGCGCCGCGCATACATGATGATCAAGGCGGCATTCGCGGAAAACGGTATCAAGATTGCGGTTCCCACCGTTCACGTCGAGAGTGGCGGGGAAACTGCGGCCGCTGCTCATCAGGCAAACCAAACCCTGAAAAAGAGCAAGGCCCCCTTGGAGGCGTGAGGTACACGCCATAGAGCTGCGCGGTCCTGTCCACGTCATCCGAACTCGGGGCAAACCGGACATCATACCGTCGTTGCGGACGTTCTGACGAACATGGTCGGACGGCAAGATGTTAGGCGGCGTTCGTATGCGTGCCAACCGCCATTTGTCGATGGCGTCGCGGACTGAACGGTCCGCAGTGCGCTGGGCCAATACTAGCCCGTAGGTTACAGTTAGTTACGTTCCCTGACGTGAGCCGATCGGCCAAGGTCACTCATAGCCGTCATATCCCATCGCCCCGCAAGAGGACAGCAGCCTCTGGAGCAAATGGTGCCCGTAGCCAAAGAACAATTCAGCCTGCACACAAGGGGAATAGCAATGCGAAAATACATGACACGCATCGCG